>NZ_AP018934.1 GCF_003610015.1 Zymobacter palmae | reverse complement strand
AGTCTATCCCCCTATGAAATATGCTTGTCTTAAGCGGCAAGTGCCTATTATGCCATGATTTTTAGCTATGAACTGTAGTGGCACGACACCAACATTAGGGAGTATTCCATGCTCAAAAAAACGCTTGCTGCGTGCGCAATTTTGTTGTCTTCCCATGCTATTGCTGAATCAGCGCCTGATTGCTCTCTAGACAAAGATAAAAAAATAATTAGCAACTTATTTTTATCTTTAGAAAACACAAACCACAGTAGCTATGCGTACAAACTGATTGATAAAAACAGTGTTTACACAATTACTTTGTTATCTTCAACAAAAGCTAATAAAAATGAAAAAACATATTTAATGGAAAGAAGATCTAAACAGAACGGAGATGATAAAGTATACGAACCTACAAAAGCACAATATATGGAAACTAATATCTATAAACAGTATTACAAAATAGACTTTCCCGGAGAAGAATCAATTATTGCCGAGTTTTATTCCATCCCCCACTACTGCGCCGTAGACTTAAAAAATATATATTTTATTTCTAGTGCCGTAGAAGGATTTACCCCATCATTTTTGGATAACACAAGTACTCCTTACTGACCAATACGGGCGATAGTTTACTAAGAAACTACCGCCCACAACCTTATACTATTCCTAGTTTTTTCTTAATTCTTTGTAGGGAAGCATATCGTTCATCTCTCCCGTTATGTCCACCATTTATCTTTTGAGTAACAGTATCAAAGTCATCTTTGTCAGCAAAAGCGTTTATACCTCTATTTTTCCAGTACTCACATGCAGTTCTCACTGCAATGTCTAAATCATCACTTACAACATTAGGATTTTGTTCAAGATTAACTCCTATCTTGTTCCCCATTACTCGATAGTTTTCGCGCCCAGTCAGATGAAGCAACCCGCGACCAATGTATCTAGGTCCATCTCCTGGCTGAGTATTACCTAGTGACTTTCTTCCATCATATTCTTTGCCACCATTTTTAGGTATTTCGGTCACTGCCGTGAACTGGAAAGTTTCACAGCATGCCTGCGATAAAAAGTGTGCTGCTCTTATAGCCGTATCAATTCCATAAACAGGCATCCACCGATTCAAAGGAGCCACGAGATTCTGTAAGTAGTATTCCTGCATCTCGTGTTTTTTAGGACTATTTTTTGCAGTGAAGTGCATCACAATACTGCTAAGCAGCGAGTAGTCGACAACGATCTTTCCAGCCCTTCGATAAGCCTGAAAGTCGTTGAACGCTTGTTTCAGCATTTCCCCAGTCACTTCCTGAGCCATATATTCCCCCTAGTCAGATAGTTAGCTCAAAAACCGCCCTACTTTCATGGAAAAAACGCAGGGTGTCCACCCCAAGGGTCAGCAGCTTGAGAGCACAGCGATTGAGATGCGTTAGGCCCACATTTGTGGGACGTAGACATACCTTGTCCGAGAAGGTTAAAAGCGACGTAGCCAGTTTTGATTCGTTTTCTTTTCTGCTTTTGAGGCAAAGTGCTTGTCGTTTTCTTTTCTGCTTTTGAGGCAGAGTGCTTGTCGTTTTTTTCACGACATTGCTTCCGGAAAGAAAATGCCTTTTTTTCGAAAGGCATACCGTATTTGATTCGTTTTCCATTCTGCTTTTTTGAAGCAAGACACGACTCGCTTTCCTGCGGTGTTTTCACTTCATAAAAAGCAGATTTTTTGAAGAAGTCTTTATGAGTTTCCGACGGAAACTCATGATTACGCGCCTTATCATGAGCGGCTTTTAGGCTTTCTGAGCCACAAACAACACTATCAAACATAAAAAATTTTATACAAAAAAAACAATAAAAACAATAAGTTAAAAACAAATATAAATTTTTATTTTCATTTCTTTATTAAAAAACCTCTTTATTCCATTGCTGGATGCGTAATATCAGGATAGAATCCTGACAAAGATTTTGATCGTCAATGGACGTTTATCCGCAGTTTATCTGCATAAATTGGAGCTACAACATGATATTTGGAAAAGGCATTCATGGAGCGATGACATGTGAAATGTTTCGCCAACTGCCCAGAAAAGACCAAGATGATCTGATGCAGAATCTGTATGACAGAGGTTATACGGCCAAAGATATTGGTAAGTTCCTAGAAATGAGTCCACAGACCATCTACAGCCGCATAAATGCTCACCGAGGGCGATCCAAAGGCCTGATGGCATAAGCTGCAGATCACTCGCCTTACGAGCCCCCAAAAAAAACGCGACCTTCTGGTCGCGTTTTTTTTGGCCTGTTAACCAGCATCACCGATCAAGGCAAGTATTAAACAGCAAAAATAAAACTCAGAGGCAATGGGCCTACATTGCACATCTTGCCGTCGAGAACATGACGAATTTTTGGAAAAAAGAGGTTATCGCAAGCCGATGTACAAAAAATCGTCATTACGTACGAGAGGAAAGTCAAGATTGCCAATAAAAAAGTGTACATAGTACACTTAACTCCAAGCCAATCCCTTTCCCTAGGAGTCGCGGCGTGGGTCATGCCATCGAATTTATCGAAACATCGCTGTTTACCCGCAGCATCCACCAGATTGCGACCGACGACGAGCTACGTGCCCTGCAAAATGATCTGATTGCGAACCCTACCAAGGGGGATCTGATTCAAGGCACTGGAGGGCTTCGTAAGGTACGTATGGCTACTCGAGGGCAAGGCAAAAGCGGCAGTGTCCGCGTGATTTATTTCCTCTCGACAGCTGAAACAATCTATCTCGTCTTGGCTTATGCCAAAAGTGAGAAAGAAAGCCTGACACAGGCCGAAAAGGCCTCACTCAAGCAGCTGATGCAGCAGCTCAAAGGAGAATCCTAATGAGTATCTTTGACGATCTGAAAAGCTCCCTTGAAGAAGCCGTGGAGATCAAAAAAGGCCGCCAGGCAGCAACACGCGTGACCCGCTACGAGGTCGCCGATGTGAAAGCTATCCGCGCTCAAATCAAGGTCTCTCAAGCAGAGTTTGCCCTGGCAATGGGAACCAGCGTTGATACGATCAAAAGCTGGGAAAGCAAACGTCGCAACCCCACAGGGCTAGCGGCCAAGGTACTTTCGGCAATCCAGAAGAACCCCGCGTTCTATCAGGAACTCGCTTCACATTGACGTTACCGAAGGCTCAATGACAAACGCGACCTCTTAGGGTCGCGTTTGTTCGCTATACAACACCTACCTGTTCCTAGCCTTTTATTTCCTTGTAGGGCTTCCTAAATCCGTCTGTACGCTTCGATTTGACCTAAACACGCCCTACCATACCCTTCACACGAAAAAACGCCGTGAGAAGCCTCCTATGGGCAAGAAAGAGAAAAGCGCTCTCAACGTAGCCAAGTTCATCAAAAGCCAAACCTTGATCCTACTCGACAAACTCAATGAGCTAGACGATGACGACGCTGCAAACGCATGTGAAAAGCTCCACGATGATGCCGAAGCCTTGCATGAAGTACTCGCCAATAAATGGGCTTCAGAGGGAGAGAATTAGCCGACGGCTAATAGAGCATTCAGGGTGTCGGGGCTTGCCCTGACCAAGACGACTTTGGATACCGTCCACGTACGGCGGTACTCCAAAGTTACATCTTGTCCGACTCCAGAGTGGTCTGGGTAAGATCAAATGGAAATGATTGGGAAAAGATTGAAAAACGAATGACGGGGTGATTACGCTGTAATGAATTGAATGATTGTGCCGCAAAAAAGAGGCCACGCATGTTGAAGTATTTTAGCGGCTAAAACCAAACTGCCGCCCCTCCACTTCGTTCGGGTTGTCGGGCACACGCGCTCGTGAACCTTCGGTTCATCTCACGACGCGCACCTGGGAAAAGACAATAAGCCTTCGGCTATTAAGATTTAGTTTTGAGATTGAAAAGAGGCAAAAGCAAAGCACCGCTGACGCGGCGCAAAAAGTGTGCGCAAGCGCACCCAACAACCCAACGAGCCTGTTTTTCGCTGCGCTTCAAAACAGGCTCGCCCTCCCTCCACTTCAGCCTAAATCAGCTTCGGTTTCGAGACGGTTCGCCTTGCTCTCCGCTATCGGTAGAACCCGCTAGGGTTCCTGCCCCCCTCACGCGCCGGAGAGACACATCTATGGGCTGCTGCACTACCTTTAGCCCCCTTGTAACTGGGCTGCCCCGCCGTTTTTTAAGTGGTGGCCGTCGATGGTTCCCGTTGCCCACTATCGGTAGTGCTGCCAGATCGCGACTCTGACAAGCCGTTGATGCGCGTCGCACGCTGGGCCATATGTGAGGTGTCCCCGTTTGGCCCGACCGCCACGGTAGAGAGGGCAACAACAACTTGAAGTCCAATCCCTCTTACCACGTACTCGCCTAGGATGGCGGCCGAAAGGGATTCTGATACTGAGAAAGGCAGCAAAAAAGGGCTTGCGAGGCGGCCAAAAGGGCCGTTAGACTAGATGTACTGTTTTTCTCTTGCTGCCTTTCACAGGAAGAGAATCCGAAACCCCGAGTGTTGACGCACTTGGGGTTTCTTCTTTCTGACGAACAAGTTATCCC
Organism: Zymobacter palmae; assembly: GCF_003610015.1. Lineage (NCBI taxonomy): Bacteria > Pseudomonadati > Pseudomonadota > Gammaproteobacteria > Oceanospirillales > Halomonadaceae > Zymobacter > Zymobacter palmae. The sequence goes on along the minus strand of NZ_AP018934.1, from coordinate 559 downwards.
TCTGCTCTCTGTGAGTCAATTACGACACAGTGGGATACAAAAAAGCCCGGCCATTAGGCCGGGCTTTTTTTCATGCAAATTTCTTGTTGGCAATACGGTCCCAGCCGCCTGCAATAGCGCCTGCACCCTTACCAGTAGCACGGTTCTGTTGAATGTACTTGATAGCGATACGGCCATAGTTTAGCGTCACGCTTTCTGTAGGAAATTCACCACCTCGGTTGGCATTCAGTCCAGAAATGATGACTTCTTCCAGCTTGATCTCCATGTACTTCTGCTGGTCTCCACCAGCACGGTTAACGTGGATTACCATGCTTTTGAAGTGCTGACCTGATGCACAAGCCTCAAACAGTTTTGGCGAAGCCCGATCAAGATGCTTTTCGATAAAGAAGTCTGGGCAGGAAGCCCCTCCAACAGTAGCCCCACCAGCGGAGCTAGCTGTACCTGATACAGCCTGCATAACGCCGTAATGGAAGTCGGTTAGCTCAATCCAGTCTTTGTGATTGGAATCCAGCGCTTCTCCCGGAATGGCTTCGATTTTCAAATATGCGTCAAACGACAT